>NZ_LBJW01000001.1:0-38280 GCF_028128865.1 Bradyrhizobium sp. CCBAU 11357
AGAAGCGGGCGCCTGTACGGCTGCGGGCGGCGCAGCAGGCGCGGGAGCTGGTGCCGGAGCAGCCGGCGCTTGCGGGTCGACCGTGGCCTGCTGCGGCGCCGTCTCGTTCTTCTTGGCCTTCTTCTGCTTGTTCTGGCCGGTGTTGTCGTAGACGCCGGGGATCTGCACCGTGCCGCGGTCGGGATCGATGCGGATGGTGCGCCCGCCATATTCGAACGTGTACTGCGCCTGCGCGGCGGTGCTCGCCAGAAGGAATGCGGCCGTGGCCAACAGCTTCCTCATTTCCGTCTCCTGAACAGGTGGTCCCCGCACCAACGCATACGCGCCGGCTCAATTGCAAAAAGTGATCTAGATCACTGTTCTCGGTATGTGTCGTGCTCGCACGGACCTTGGTTCAATAACGCCGAACTCGGTCCAGAATTGGACAGTGACCACGCCTGGTCCAATTCGGTGCAGACTGCGATCGGGATCAGCGCGCCGCGTCTACTTCCGCGGACATCCCTCGCTCGCCGCCCTTTGGGCGCGGGCCAGAGCTACATCATTCGCCCTGTCGGCATGGATATCGACCGAATCCACGAGGCAGGCATTAGCGCCATTGATCGCGAACACGGAGAGCTCCTGGAGCTTCTTCTCATCCTCGTCGACCGTTCGCCAAGTGCGGATCACGGCGGCCCTTGGGACGCCGGCACGCATGATCCATTGCACCTTCTCGCCAAACGATTTGCCGGCACCGCGCCATTGCGCGGTCGGCCCGGACACCTTTTCGATTTCGCGCCGAGGCGCGATCGTGAGCGATACGATGTTGCCTTCGTCGGCAAAGCTGATCACGTAGCCGGCCGGCCCGGGGCAGGTCCACAGACTGAGCTCCTCTGTCGACTCGTCCTTGCAGGTCGGCCCGGTCGCGGGTGTGAACTTCGTTTGCGCAAGCGCGCCATCGACCCCGCCGATCCCGAGCACAATTGCAAGCGCCAATTCCGTTCGCATGTCAGTCGAACCACGCCGCGTAGATCTTCTTGTAGGTGCCGTCTTCCATCGCAATGTGCAGCCACTGGTCGACGAAGGCCTTGAGCGCCATGTCGCGCTGGATCCAATAGGCCTTCTCCGAAAAATCGAACGGCTTTTCCGGATGCACCGCGCAGAGCACGCCGGCGTGCTGCTTCTGCTGGTAGCGTGTCTCGGAGGCGTCCGTCATCATCAGATCGGCATTGCCCTTGGCGATCTCGTCGAAGATCACGGTATTGTCTGGGAAGACGGTGATCTCGGCCTCCTTGATGTTGGCGCGGGCGAAGCGTTCGTTGGTGCCGCCGGGATTGACGATGATGCGGGTGCCCTTCTTGTCGATGTCGGGCAGCGTCTGGTACTTGCCGACATCGGCGCAGCGCGCGATCGGCGTCTTGCCCTCGCGCATGATCGGTGTGGAGAACAGGCCTTTCTTCTGGCGATCGAGCGTCACCGACACGCCGCCCATGGCGATGTCGAACTGGTCGGATTCGAAATCCTTCATCAGCTTCGGCCAGGCCGTCGGCACGAATTCGACCTTGACCCCGAGCGCCTTGCCGAGCGCTTCCGCCATGTCGACGTCGAAGCCGGAGAAACGCTGCGTGGTCTTGTCCAGATAGGTGAACGGCCTGTAGTCGCCGGTCATGCCGACGCGCAAGCTGCCGCGCTTGACGATCTCGTCGAGACGCGAGGGCGCCTGCTGCGCTTGGGCCGAAAGGCTCGCCAGCAACATCACGGCCAAGGCCGCCAAGACTCGAACGGATATTCGGACCATCATCTCTTTTCCACCCCTGCGCGAGCTGTCATTGTACAGCCGTTCGGACGTGGATTTAGACTAGATGCCCGTCGCTGGCGAGGCAGAAATCGAAGGGAATCCTTGAGGTGACGATTTCGATGTACGAGGTCTCCGTCGGCCTGTTCGTGCCCAATTTGCGCAACCTGTCGGCACTGCTCGACAAGGGCGTCGCTTATGCCCAGGCCCGCAAGTTCAATCCGGCGATTCTGCTCGGCATGCGCCTTGCGCCCAACATGTACGATCTGGCGCAGCAGGTCGGCGAGGCGTGCCGCCATGCCACGGTCGCGCCGGCTCTGCTGGCGCAGTGCGAGCCGGTGGCGCTGCCGGCGCTGGAGCACGACATGGCCGGGCTGCAGGCGCGCATCGCCACGTCGATCGAGTTCATCGAGAGCTTGCCGCGCGCGGAGATCGATGCGGCGGCAGAACGGAATGTCTTCTTCAGGCTAAAGAACGGCACCGAGCTGCCGTTCACGGGGCGGGCGCTGCTGCTGACGTTCAGCGTCCCGCAATTCTTCTTCCACGTCACCACCGCCTACGACCTGCTTCGGCACGCCGGCGTCGAGCTGGTGAAGAAGGATTATCTCGGCAGGAAGTGAGGCCTACGCTTCGCCCTTGCGCTCGTAGTCGGCAAGCGAGCTGCGGCCGGCGATCTCGCTGCGCAGCTCTTCGAAGCGCCGCTGCGCCTCGTCTTCCTGGGTGTCGACGAAACGCACCGCGGCCTCGCTTGTCATGGGACCGCTGACCACGGGCGCGGACTGCTCGCCGATGGTCTCGTGGACGTAGTACTGCCCGTCATCGCCGCGATGGACCGTCCACTTCAGACGGATCGCGACCATGGGTCCCGGACCGACCTTGCTGTAGCCGTCGGCATCGGTGTGCTCGGGCACCAGCGGCTGCTCCTCGACCACGGGATGCTCGTCGATCACCGGATGCTCGTCCACGATCGGCGGCTCGTCAGACGCGACGTGCTCACGCTCTCCGGCGACCACGATTTCGGTCTCGGTCTGGCGAATGACGAGAACGGGCTCGGGGTGCTCCAGGATACTGGCGATGGTCGCCAGTGCGTGGTCGGTCGGGTCGATCTCTGACAAGGGTCCATCCTCCAGCTCGCCGCGCCGGCCAGTCTGTCCCACCGCCGCCGCGTTTCAAGCCCATTACGCGCGTTTGATTAAGGCTGAGTTGGGGCCCGATCTGCACCAAAATGGGACGCTTTCTGGCGTTCCGAAGGCGGGCGGATGAGCCGCCGACCTTCGTCGCATCAGCCCAGCACGTCCTGGTTGATGACGTTCTGCCTGATGGGATCGCCGTCCAGCACGCTCAGGATATTGCGCGCGGTCTGCTCGCTCATGCGGCTCACCGCTTCGACCGTGACGCCGGCGACGTGCGGGGCCATGATGACGTTGGGCAGCGCGAACAGCGCGTTGCTGACCGGCGGCGGCTCCACCTCGAACACGTCGATGCCGGCGCCGGCGAGCTTTCCGGATTTCAGTGCGTCATAGAGCGCCGCTTCCTTCACGATGCCGCCGCGCGCGGTGTTGATGAGGTAGGATCTAGGCTTCATGCGGCCGATCCTGTCGGCATCGAACAGGCCGACCGTCTCCGGCGTCTTCGGGCAGTGGATGGTGACGAAGTCGGCGTGAGGCAGCGCGGCGTCGAGGTCGGTGACCGGCTCGCATCCGGCGGCCTTGATGTCGGCGGCTGCCTTGTAGGGATCATAGACCTGCACCTTCATCTCGAACGCCAGACAGCGCTTGGCGGTGCGGCTGCCGATGCGGCCGAAGCCGATGATCAGCACGGTCTTGCCGTAGAGGTCGAACGGCAGCATGCCGAGGCGGTCGGCCCAGGTGCCCTCCTTGACGCAGGAATGCAGCTCCTGCGCGCGCTTGGCCAGCGTCAGCATCATGAACAGCGCCGCCTCCGCAACCGAGGGCGAGTTGGCGCTGCCGGCGACCATCAGCGGCACCTTGCGGCGGGAGAGGGCGGGCACGTCGACGGCGTCGTAGCCGACGCCGATGCGGGTCACCACCTTCATGTCGCGGGCGGCCTCGAGCTCGGTCTCGCCGAAGGCGGTGGCGCCGAGCGCCACGCCATGAACCGGCGCATGGCTCTTTAGTAGCGCCTCGAAATCCCTGGCCGAGATCAGGTTCGGAAACTCGACGAGCTCGATATCATCCCGCTGGGTGAGGAGGGCACGCGCCCCTTGCGACAAGGTTTGTGTAACGAAAATCTTCTTCTTGTTGGTCGCCATCGCTTCCCTGCCTGCGCTTTTTGAGGCGGCGTCATAGCACGACGCCGGTCTCCTCATTTAGCAGGTGCATGTTGTTGAGGTCCATCGCCAGGCGCATGGGTGCCCCGTCCTTGGCGCCGGCATTGGGATCGACGCGGCCGCAGACCGGCGTGCCGTCGAGCCCGAAATAGACCAGCGTCTCCATCCCCATCGGCTCGGTGACGTCGAGCACGGTGTCGAACGTCTCGACCCCTGGACCCAGATGCGCATGCGACTCGGTGAGATGCTCGGGCCGGATGCCGAGCAGCAGCTTGTCGGTGCGCGACAGCGCGTTGTAGCGCGCGGCACGGGCCGGCGGCAGCGCGAAGGCGATGCGGTCGGTGAGGCGGAGCTGAAGCGTGCCGGCGACATCCTCGAGCCGGCAAGGAATGAAGTTCATCGCGGGCGAGCCGATGAAGCCCGCCACGAAGCGCGTCGCCGGCTTGTGATAGAGCTCGTTCGGCGTGCCGATCTGCTCGATCTTGCCCTTGTTCATGACGACGACGCGATCGGCCAGCGTCATCGCCTCGACCTGGTCGTGGGTGACGTAGACCGTGGTGGTGCGCACCTTCTGGTGCACCTTCTTGATCTCGATCCGCATCTGAACGCGCAGCTTGGCGTCGAGGTTGGACAGCGGCTCGTCGAACAGGAAGACCTTGGGATTGCGCACGATGGCGCGGCCCATGGCGACGCGCTGGCGCTGGCCGCCGGAGAGCTGCTTCGGCTTGCGGTCGATCAGGTCGGTGATGTCGAGAAGCCGGGCGGCTTCGGTCACCCGGGCCTTGATCTCGGCCTTGGGGTAGTGCTTGAGGCGCAGCCCGAACGACATGTTCTCGGCGACCGTCATGTGCGGATACAGCGCGTAGTTCTGGAACACCATGGCGATGTCGCGGTCCTTCGGCGGCACGTCGTTGACGACGTCGCCGCCGATCATGATGTCGCCGTCGCTGATGTCCTCGAGGCCCGCGATCATGCGCAGCGTGGTCGACTTGCCGCAGCCGGAGGGGCCGACCAGCACGATGAACTCATGGTCGGCGATGTCGAGGTCGATGCCGCGCACGGCTTCGACATCGTCGTAACGCTTGACAACCTTCCGCAAAGCAACGTCAGCCATCGAACTTCAGCTCCTCGTCATCAACCCTTTGTCGCGCCGGCGGTCAGGCCGGCAATGTAGTAGTCCATCAGGAATGCGTAGATGATCAGCGGCGGCGCGGCGCCGAGCAGCGCACCGGTCATGATCTGTCCCCAGTTGAAGACGTCGCCCTTGATCAGGGTGGTGGTGATGCCCACCGGCAGCACGAGCTGGTCGACCGACGTCGTGAACACCAGGGGATAGAGGAACTGCGCCCAGGACACCGTGAAGGCGAAGATGGTCGCGGCGATCAGCCCGGGCAGCGCCACCGGGATGAAGATCCGTGTCAGCGTCTGCAGCCAGGAGGCGCCGTCGATCAGCGCGGCTTCATCGAGCTCCTTCGGGATCGAGGCGAAATAGCCGATCATGATCCAGGTGCAGAACGGCACCGTCAGGGTCGGATAGATGAACAGCAGCACGTACCATCTGTTGAGCAGCGTGACGCCGGTGTAGTCCTGGACCAACGCCAGCATCTTGAACAGCGGGATGAACAACAGGCTGTCCGGGATGAGGTAGGTGAGGAAGACGCCGGTTGCCAGCGTCGTCGAGCCCCAGAACTTCATGCGCGCCAGCGCGAATGCCGCGGGAACGCTGATCAGCATGGTCACGAGGACGACCGCGAGCGAGACGACCGACGAATTCCAGAAGAAGCGCAGGAACTGGTTGGAGGTCAGGAGCTCGACATAGTTCGACAAGGTGGGGTGAAACACCCACCAGGGATTGGTCGCCGCCGATATCTCCGCGCTGCTCTTGAGCGAGGTGATCAGCATGTAGATCGGCGGCGTCAGGAAGAAGATCGCGAACAGCACCAGGAAGAAATAGGACCAGCGCAGCGCCCAGGCGCGGTCCCGGCTCATGCTGCCATACTTGACCTTGCGCGACGGTCCGGCCTTGTCGATTGCGAGCGTGCTCATCAGGCTTCATTCCCGCGTTTGGAGACATCGCGCAGGATGAAAATCGCTGCGATGGCGAGGATCGGCACCATGAACAGCGAGACGCTGGCGCCGAGCGGAATGTCGCTGCCTTCGATGCCGACCTTGAAGGCCCAGGTGGCGAAGATATGCGTCTGGTCGAGCGGGCCGCCCGAGGTCAGGATGCGGACGATGTCGAAATTGGCGAAGGTCACGATCAGCGAGAACAGCGCCGTGATCGCGATGATGTTCCGCATCATCGGCAGCGTGATGTACCAGATCTTCTGCCACCAATTGGCGCCGTCGATCGCCGCGGCCTCGTAGAGCTGGTCCGGCACCGATTTCAGCGCGGCCAGATACATGATCATGAAGAACGGCGCGCCGTACCAGATGTTGACGAGGATGACGGAAAAGCGCGCCCACACATTGTCGCCGAGCCAGTTGATCGGGCCGATGCCGAAGAACGAGAGCGTGTAGTTGAAGGCGCTGTAGGAGGGATCGAACAGCCACAGCCAGGCCAGCGTGCTCATCGCCGGCGGGATCACCCAGGGCACCAGCAGCATGCCGCGCCATTTGCGCTGCCCCTTGGCCGGAATGTTGTGCACGAAATGGGCGACGATGAATCCGATCAGCGCCTTGAAGAACACGGCCGTGACGGCAAAGATGCAGGATTGCTTCACCACCATCCAGAAGGTGTCGCGCTTGAACAGGAACAGGAAGTTGCCGAAACCGACGAACTTCTGCATCGACTTGTTCAGCGTCGCGAGATGGACGGAGTAGACGGCGGGATAGAGCACCAGAAGCGCTATCAGCAGGATCAGCGGCAGCGTCAGGAAGAACGCGACCGTCGATTTTCGTCCCAGGACATTGCGAAGGCTGGCCGGCTTGCGCGCGCGCGCCGCACGGACCGCTTGACCTTGCTCAACGACGACATCGGCCATGGCGTAGCTTTCTCGGAAATTGTCGACTGGCGAAGCCGGCCCGGTCGGCCGGCTTCCTCGATTGGCGGCACGCGATGCGTGGCGGCTCACGCCTCAAGCGTGAGCCGCCTGGCACACGCCCGGCATCAACTCCGCATGAAGCCCTCGCACTCGCCTTCGGCCCAGGCGAGCGTGGCCTCCATCTTTTCGCCCTGCGCATAGCGCAGCGCCATCTTGGTCAACGTCGCCTGGAAGTAGATCTGCTGCGCGATCTTGGGCGGCGCCGGAGACGCCGCGATCGACAGCGTCTGATGGTTGTTGGGGTTCGGATAGTGATACAGCGTCCCCTTCGGCGGCCCTTCCTCCGCCCAGGTCTTCAGCGTCGTCATGTTGGCGTAGGCGGGCAGATCGTAGCCGCCGCTCGCCGCGACGAACTTTTCGATCGACGACGGCTGCGACAGGTAGGCGAGGAGGCTCTTGGCCGCTTCCTTGTTCTTGCTGAAGCTCCAGAGCCCCCAGAAGTACGGCAGGTAGGGCGCGAAGCGGCCCTTGGGCCCTGACGGCATGCCGTGGGTCCAGCACTGCTCGGCGATTTGCGGCGCGTCGCGCCTTGCGACCGCCCAGGCGCTCGGCGGATTCAGGATCATCGCGCCGCGGCCCGAGATCAGCCATTTGTTGTTCGAGGCGTCGTCCCAGGACGGAGCGTCCGGCGGCAGGAAGGCGATCAGCCTCTTGTAATATTCGAGCGCCTGACGAACCGCATCGGTCTTCACCGTGACGTCGCCCTTGGCGTTGACGAGCTCGGCACCGAACGACTGGAAGATCGCTCCTGCCGTGTCGACGCTGTCGGTGGTTTCGCCGAGGCCGATCCCGAACGGCACGCCGCCCTTGTGGCAGGCCTCGGCCGCCTTGAGGAAGGTCTCCAACGTCCAATTGTCCGCCTTTGCGGGCGCGCCGGCAGGGTACAATTCCTGCACGTCGATGCCGGCATGCTTCTTCATCAGGTCGATGCGTGAGCAGGGCCCCTTGATCTGGCTTCCCGGGATTGCGGGAACGGCGAGCCACTTGCCGCCGGCCTGGCCGAGATATTTGACGGTGCCGTTGACCTCGCCGTTCTGCTTGATGAGCGGCTCCATGACGTCGTTCAACGGCTCGAGGCTTTCGGCGTAGGCGTGCGGCCACCAGGTCGGCATCTGCAGGATGTCGTGGCCGGATTTCGCCTGTGCCTCGGCTGCGACCGTGAGCTGGATCTTGTTGTTGTTGCTGGTGATGTAGTCGATCGAGACGTCGACCTTCTCCTTTTCGCCCCATGCTTTGACCATGGCGGTGGAGGCGTCGTTGGCATTCGGCACCCAATGGTCCCAGAAGCCGATCGAGAGCTTGCCGGCGGCGTAAGCGCCCCGGACATAGGGCGCCGAGATCAGCGCCGCGGAGGACATTGCAGTGGCAGCCACAAATTGACGTCGCGTCAGTGTCTTGCGTGACATCTCGTTTCCTCGCTTGGGTGTTGTTGTTGGAGTTTCCTCTGAGACTTCTTTCTTGAGTTCTTGTTGCTCGATTTTCTTGTTGGTGCCGTCGGCAGGCGTGAGGCAATTCACGCAGGTCGCGGCAAATTGGTAGCGCGATCAGATCATGATTGATCGCATCTGTCGAGAAAGCCGAATGGCTTCGCGTCTAAAACTAATGGTGTGCCCGGAAACGTCGCAACGCGTGGCGAGCGACGCGGCTGCAGGCGCGGCGCACGGTGTTTTTTGCGACGCACACTTCACGCCAAACGGTCTCAAACGCTGCCGTGCGCATTTACGCCGCAGTTTGGATAAACGCTTCGCGTGAAAGCCTTTTCGGGCGTGGACAGCAATCGGCCGCGTCTGGACCTCGAAGCGGCGGAAACGATAGAGTTGCGCCTGGCTGCTGACTCCCGCTGAATGGCGAGATCGATGATGGAGACGAGAATGATCAAACCGGCGCCACTCGCGCGGCTTCACCTGCGGCGATGCCTGGCGCTGGGGTCCGTGCTCGCGCTGTTGCTCGGGGCAGCCGCGGTGGCGAATGCTCAAGGTCTCGTCAAGGGCGTTCAGGAAGGCGCGGCGGCCGGAAACAAGGCGGCAGGTCCGGTCGGCGGCGTGCTCGGCGGAGCCATCGGCGGCGTGGTCGGCGTCTTCACCGGCGTGCTCGGCGTCGGCAACAATAGCAATCAGGCGCCGCCTCCCAAGGAGGCCGGCAAGGACGCGGCCAAGGATTCCAAGCAGCCGGGCGGGGCCAAGGACAAGGATGCCAAGAGCGCCAAGGGCAAGGGCGCCAAGGCGACCAAGGAGGCGAAGAACGCGCCGCAGGAAAACAAGGGCAAGGACAACAAGGAAGTCACGGTTCTGACTCAGCCCGGCGCGCCGCAGCTGACCGCCGAGCAGATCGTCGCCAACAGCGATTCCTACATCGAGCGGATCAAGAGCCAGCTGAACCTCACGCCGGATCAGGAAAAGCACTGGTACGGATTCTCCAGCGCGATGCACTACCTCGGGCATAATGGCGCAGAGCGGCTCAACCTGCGGATTGCACGCGCCAAGCGCGATCCGCCCGACGACATCATCGAGCAGATGCGCAACGAGGCCCAGTTCCTGATCGATCGCGCCGCCGATCAGCGCAACGTCGCCGACGCCGCCGAGCCGCTCTTTTCGAGCCTCGACGACAAGCAGAAGCAGGTGTTCATCCAGGAGATGGTGCGCCTCAGCCACGAGCGCGGGCTGGATTGATCAAGTTGAATCGGTTCGGGCGCGTCTGAATTAACGGCGCCCGCCACGAATTCGTGTATCCACAGCGCAATTCGGTTATGCTTAGCTTCGCAAGGCTGATTGCGGGGTTGATATGGCGGACGGACTCTCCGTTTTCCTGGTCGAAGACGAGGCGTTGATCCGGATGATGATCGCCGACATGGTGGAGGAGCTTGGCCACCACGTCGTTGCGGAGGCAGACAATGTGCGCGACGCCAGCGCCTTTGCCATGACCGCGCAGTACGATCTGGCCATCCTCGACATCAATCTGATGGGCGTCTATGTCGATCCCGTCGCCGACCTGATCGAACGTCGCGGAAAGCCGTTTCTGTTCGCCACGGGCTACGGTCCGGAGCTACTGCCGTCCCTGCTTCGGCGCAGGCCGATCCTGCGCAAGCCGATCGCGATGGATCAGCTCAAGGCAATGATCGATTCCATGTTTCCCGAGCCGTCAGCCAAAATCCCGAGCTGACCGATCGCGCCTTTGGCGCATGGGCGGAGAGGGGCTCAACCGGCAGGGTTGCGGCCGTTCCTCAGCACCCTGGCAATGGTGTGAGCCGTCATGGCCGCGCGGTCCGAAGCGCGCTGGGCAGCCAGCTGGTCGCGGGCCTTTTCCTCGATCAGGAGCTCGATGAGCGCCAGCCGTTTGTCTTCGCTGTCCGCTTCGCGCAACAGGCGGTGATAGCGGTGATAGTCGAAACCCGAGTCCTGTTTACGCATGTCACGCCCCCCGCAACTACGCCACACACGGGGAGATTGTTTCTCATCGGGAACACGCAGGCAAGCACGAACCTGCGTGGAACTGCAGGTGTCGCCCAATCAGCTGTGCATGACGGGAACTCGCCGCGCGGAGGTCGCCCTCAGCCAGGATTGTGCTCGGCAAACATCGTCAGGCCGAGGAAGCTCGCATCGGGCTTGATCACAAGCCTGGTCGGGATGTTGCGCAAATAGTCCTGAAACCGTCCCTTGGCTTCGAAGCGCGCCCGGAACGCCGAGGCGGCGAGGAACTCGCGGAAGCGCGGCACGATTCCGCCGGCGATATAGACGCCGCCGCGGGCGCCGAAAGTCACCGCGAGATTGCCGGCGACCGAGCCGAGGATGGCGCAAAACGTCTCCAGCGTCGCGCGGCTGACCGGACAGCTGTTCTCCAGTGCAGCCTTGGTGATCGCGGCGGCATCGCGATGCGGCACCTGAACGCCATCGATCTCGGCCAGCGCCTCGTAGAGGTTCTGCAGCCCGGAACCCGAGAGGGCGCCACGCTCGATGGAGACATGGCCGAGGCGCCGGCGCAGGCAGGCGATCATGCGCTCCTCGCGCTCGTTCTCGGCTGGCAGGGTCGCATGTCCGGCCTCCGTGACGACGGCCACTCGCGAACCATGGCGGTCGACCAGGCAGGAGACACCAAATCCGGTTCCGGGCCCTACGACCAGCAACGGCTCTCCGGGCAAGCCGTCGCCGCCGCCGAGCGGGACCAGGTCGGAAGACTCCAAGGCGGGCAGGGACCAGGCCACCACCTCGAAATCGTTCAGCACATGGACGCTGTCGAAGCCGAGCGCGCCCTGCAGCTCGTTGCCGTCGATGACCCAGGGGCTGTTGGTCATGACGCAGCGATTGTTGGTGACGGGACCCGCCACGGCCAGCACCGCGCGATGGGGCCGCTCGCCGTTCGACCGGCGCGCCAGCACGTCCGCGATGGCTTCGCGGACGGTCGGGAAGTCCGCGACCTTGACATAGTCGATCGGTCCGGTCTGACCGCTCGGGCTCAGCGCGAAGCGCGCATTGGTGCCGCCGATATCGGCGAGAAGAATTTTTCCGGTCTTGCCGATATTCATGGCCTCATCGCCGCCACGACCTTCAGGCCCTGGCAGCCCTGTCCTCCGCTCCTTCGACCCGATCCGCCTGGCGCGGGCGGTGCGAGAATCTGCCCTTGGGTGCGCCTAGTCAACACGGACGAGGTCAAACCGTTGCATCGTGGCTGCTTGCACTGACCAATTCGCGCAGCTGCCGCGCGCGCCAGTGGTTGCGAAGCAGCGCGGGAAGGCCGACACTGAGCTGGCTCGCCCGGTGCCCTCGCGCCCGGCAGATCGAATGGGACGGCGATGAAGATTTCCGACCGCGACGTGCTGCTGGTGATCGACGTACAGAACGACTTCTGCACCGGTGGGGCGCTCGCCGTTCCCGGTGGCGAGAAGGTCGTCCCCGCCATCAACAGGATCGCCCAAAAATTCGCCAATGTGGTGCTGACGCAGGACTGGCATCCGAGCGACCACGCCTCGTTCGCGCCGAACCATGCCGGCAAGCAGCCGTTCCAGACCATCGAGCTCGACTACGGACCGCAGGTGCTCTGGCCGACGCATTGCGTGCAGGGTACGGCCGGCGCGGAATTTCATCGCGATCTCGACGTGACGCAAGCGAGCCTCGTCGTGCGCAAGGGCTTTCGCCGCGGCATCGATTCCTATTCGGCGTTGTTCGAGAACGACCATCGGACACCGACCGGGCTGCTTGGTTATTTGCGCGAACGCGAGCTGAAGACCGTCTTTGTCGCCGGCCTGGCGCTGGACTTCTGCGTCCGCTTCTCGGCGGAAGATGCGCGCAAGGCGGGGCTGGAGGTCGCCGTCATCGAGGATGCCTGTCGCGGTATCGATCTCGACGGCTCGGTCGCGGCGACCCATCGGAGTTTTCGGGACCTCGGCATTGCCGTCGTGAGCCTCGAGGCGTTTCTGTGAGGATGTCGAGGTAGCCATGGTGGACAAGACCGCCAAACCGCCACGCGGGCCAGGGCAGGCCCCCGATGATCCGCGGCTCTGGCCGTTCGCCGCGGCGCAGTTCGCCATGGATGCCTGCTTCTGGTGGCTGGAGCGGGCACCCGAGAAACAGGGTGACAGCAGCCTGCCATGGACGACGCCGAGCCGCGTTGCGCTGGAGCTCGCAACGATGCGCTTGCGCGATTGCTCGCAGACCCGGTCCGGCCAGCCGGCGCTGGTCTGCGCGCCCTATGCGCTGCACCGGGCCCTGATCGCCGATTTCGCCCCGGGCCACAGCGTGGTGCAGTCGCTGCAAAATGGCGGCATCGACCGGGTCTATCTCACCGACTGGCGGTCGGCGACGCCTGACATGCGCTATCTCTCGATCGACAGCTATCTTTCGGATCTCAACGTCGCCATCGACGAGATCGGCGCGCCGGTCGATCTCGTCGGGCTGTGCCAGGGCGGATGGCTGTCGCTGCTCTATGCCGCGCGCTTTCCAGCCAAGGTGCGGCGGGTGGTCCTGGTCGGTGCTCCCGTGGACCTGTCGATCGAGTCCTCGCTGTCCCGGCTCGCCCGTAACGCACCCGAGCTGGTCTATGACCAGCTCGTCGCGCGCGGCGGCGGCAATGTCAGCGGCGAGGAGATGCTGCGCTTCTGGTCCAAAGCGCCTGACCACGATGCTATCGTGGCGGCATTGCAGCGGGATCTCTCGGACGAGCAGGGCACTGAGCTTCTGGCGCGGTTCGACCATTGGAACGCCGAGACGCTCAACCTGCCGGGCACTTATTATCTCGAGATCGTCAACGCGATTTTCCGGAAGAACCGGATCGCCGAGGGCAGTTTCGTCGCGCTCGGCCGCCCGATCGATTTGAAGGACGTCAGGGCGCCGATCTTCCTGCTCGCCGGGCTCGACGACGATGTGGTGCCGGCGACGCAAGCGCTCGCCACCGCCGGGCTCGTCGGCACACCACCAGCCTTCATCGCGGCTGCGTCCGAGCCCAGCAACCATCTCGGCCTGTTCATGGGCGCGCGCACCCATGCGCATGCCTGGCCCCGGATCGCCGGGTGGCTGCGCAGCGATCTGCCCGGCGTGCTGGCCCGCAGCGCCTGAGCTCGCCGGCATAGGACCGGCCGGGGCGCAAATCCGTTATGCATGATGCCGGATGGCCTGCACGGGGCCAGACCGATGGGCTACATATGACCGGAGCTGACGGCGGCGGCCGCCGGCAAGAGACTTAAGGGTGCTGCGCTCGATGACTTTCCACTCGATTTACGCCCAGGGATTTGCGCGCGTGGCGGCCTGCGTGACCACCTCCCAGGTCGCCGATCCTACGGCCAATGCGAAAGCCGTCCTGGCGGCGGCCAATGCCTGCCATGAGCAGTCGGTCGCGGTTGCCGTGTTTCCCGAGCTGTGCCTGTGCGGTTATGCCATCGAGGACCTGGTGAAGCAGGATCCGCTGCTCGATGCGGTCGAGCGCGGGCTGGCAGGGATCGTTGAGGCCTCCGCGGGGCTGATGACGGTCCTGATCGTCGGGGCGCCGCTGCGCTTTGGCAATCGCATCTACAACTGCGCAGTCGTCATTCATCGCGGCAACGTCCTCGGCGTCGTGCCGAAATCTTACTTGCCGACCTATCGCGAGTTCTACGAGGGTCGGCATTTCGCCTCCGGCGCCGGCATCGCCGGCGAGACCATCGCCTTTGGCGGCATGAACGCGCCGTTCGGCGTGGATCTCCTGTTCGCGGCCGAGGACGTTCCGGGCCTCACCATCGGCGTCGAGATCTGCGAGGACATGTGGATCCCGGTGACGCCGGCCTCGGAGCTCGCGCTTGCGGGCGCGAGCGTGCTGATCAACCTCTCGGGCAGTCCGATCACGATCGGCCGGGCGCGCTCGCGCGCGTTGCTGTGCCAATCGACCTCGGCGCGCTGCCTCGCAGCTTACGTCTATTCCGCAGCGGGGGCTGGGGAATCCACCACCGATCTCGCCTGGGACGGCCAGACCTCGATCTACGAGAACGGCGTGCTGCTGGCTGAGGGCGAGCGGTTCCGCCAGGGCGGCCAGATCACGCTGGCCGACGTCGATCTCGACCTGCTCAGGCAGGAACGCGCGCTGATGGGAACGTTCGACGACAACAGGCGGCAGCGCGAGGCATTTTTCCGCAAGGTGACATTTGCTCTGAAGCCGCCGGCGGCCGATATCGGCTTCCTGCGCAAGGTCGAGCGCTTTCCGTTCGTGCCGAGCGATGAGAGCCTGCTCGAGCAGGACTGCTACGAGGCCTACAACATCCAGGTCGCCGGGCTGGTGCAGCGCATGCGCGCCACCGGCACCAAGCGCGTCGTGATCGGCGTGTCGGGCGGCCTCGATTCCACCCATGCCCTGATCGTCGCCGCCAAGGCGGTCGACCTGCTCGGTCTGCCGCGTGAGAACATCCTGGCCTACACCATGCCCGGCTTTGCCACCGGCAGCGAGAGCAAGACCAACGCGCTCGCGCTGATGAAGGCGCTGCAGACGAGCTGGCAGGAGCTCGACATCCGCACCACGGCGACGCAGATGCTGAAGGATATCGGCCATCCCTTCGGCAAGGGCGAGAAGGTCTACGACGTCACCTTCGAGAACGTGCAGGCGGGCCTGCGCACGGACTATCTGTTCCGGCTCGCCAACCATCACGGCGGCATCGTGATCGGGACCGGCGATCTCTCCGAGCTTGCGCTCGGCTGGTGCACCTATGGTGTCGGCGACCAGATGGCGCATTACAACGTCAACGCCGGCGTGCCGAAGACGCTGATCCAGCATCTGATCCGCTGGGTGATCTCCTCAAAACAATTCAGCGACGACGTCAACCGGACGCTCGGCTCGATCCTGGCGGCCGAAATCTCGCCCGAGCTCGTGCCGGTCGAGGCCGGCCAGAAGCCGCAGAGCACGGAAGCGTCCGTCGGACCTTACGAGCTGCAGGATTTCAACCTGTTCTATACGCTGCGCTTCGGCATGCGGCCGTCCAAGATCGCCTTCATGGCGCTCCAGGCGTGGAAGGACGTTGCCAAGGGGGAATGGCCGCCGGCGTTCCCCAGCGACCGGCGCAAGGCCTATGATCTCAAGGAGATCCGCCGCTGGCTGGACGTGTTCCTGCGCCGCTTCTTCGCCTTCAGCCAGTTCAAGCGCTCGGCCATGCCGAACGGGCCGAAGGTCTCGGCCGGCGGCTCGCTGTCGCCACGCGGCGACTGGCGCGCGCCCTCGGATTCGAGCGCGGCGGCATGGCTCGAGGATCTCGAGCGGAACGTACCGAACTGATCGGAGCAGCGGATCGGGTGGGGATGATCGGATGACGGCTGGCGATGAGGCGGAAGCGGGTGAGGAGGCCCGGGTCGTCAACGGCCTCTACATCTTCGACATCGAGATGCGCGACGGCAAGCGCGGGCAGGCCAGGGGCGTGGTCGTGCTCTGCGACGGCCGCATCATGGGCGGCGACAGCTACTTCTACTACAGCGGCAGCTACACCTTCCGTAACGGCAAGTGGCGGGGCGACATGATCGTCAACCAGCACACCGAGGCGGTCGGAAGGACGCTCGCATTCGGCGGCCGGGAGGTCACCTGCGGCTTTTCCGGCGTCTATTTTCCCGGCGGTGCGGAAGTCGACGGCATGGCGCTGGTCGGCAAGACCACGGTGACATTCACGGCTCGCCTCACACTGAAGGACGCGATGTAGGCCTGATCCTTCCTCGTTCCTGCTCAGGAACCTTCGCACCCACAGAACGTTCGCGTCTGTTGTTGTGATTTTCGAGGAGAGGGATCATGCGCCGGCACTTGATGTTATCGACTGCTGCTATCGGACTGATGCTTGCTTCCGGAGTTGCCTACGCCCAGGCGCCCGGCGAGCGCAGGGACGAACCAAGACGGACCGAGGAACCGGCGAAGGGCGCCGGTCCGCAGCGCGGCGGAGCCCAGGAACGTGTTCAGGAGCGCGCGCAGGGCGCTCAAGAACGACTGCAGGGCGCGGGCCGCGAAGAGAAGGGCGGCGCTGCCAAGCAGGAGGCGAACGACGACAAGCGCCAGCCGGCCAGTTCTGCCGAGCGCAATCAGCCGAAGGGGAAGGATCAGGCACAAGAATCTCGCGAACCTTCGCGTGATCGCAACCGGGAGGCGGAGAGCATCAAGCCGGGACGCGACAGCAAGAGCAGCGCCGATACCAAGCAGGACAAGTCTGCGCCGCAGAAATCAACCGCAGACTCCGAGAAATCCAAGACGGGGCCGGCGGGCGCGGCTGGCCAGCAGAACGAGCGCACGGGAGCGACAGCCAACCAGAACGAGCGTAACCAGACCCAGCCGCCGCGCAATGCCGCCGAGCAGCAGCCGCCGGCGCAACAGAACAACCGGCCGGCCACCGCGACGGATACCAGCCGCACGGCTCCGACCAACAATGCACAGACCGCGCCCGGCTCCACGGGCACGCAAACCAATCAGGCCAACCAGACCACGCAGACCAACACGCAAGTCAATCAGCAGGCCCAGGTGACGACCGAGAGGCAGGTGCGGATCTCCGAAACCGTGAGCCGCGCGCGCCTCGCGCAGCCGGAGCGCAATCTGAACATCTCGATCCGGGTCGGCGAGACCATTCCCTCGCGCGTGCGTCTCCATCGGCTTCCGCCCGAGATCGTCTCGATCGAGCCGCAATATCGGGACTACGAGTACTTTGCCACGGAGGACGACGTCGTCATCGTGGAGCCGCGCACCCATCGCATCGTCAGCCAGGTGCCGCGCGATCCGTCGCGCGCCCGCGCGCAGATGGGCGGCAGCGCGTCGTCGAGCATGGCGGCAGCCGGCGGAAGCAATGTGAACTGCCAGATCATGCGGCGTGACGCCTCGGGCAATGTCGCCCAGGCGGAACCTTCGACCGTTGGCTCGACCGCGCGCATGGATTCCCTGAGCGTGACGGTTCAGATGCCCGGCGGCGGCTCTTCGGCGCCGATTGCGCTCGGCACTGCCGCGGGGAATATCGTGGTCGCGACGCAAGGGCAGGGCGACTGCACGGTGACGATCGAGCCGCAGACGCGCTGAGCGCCGAAACAAAATAGGCGCTGAAACGACAACGCGCCGCCCGGATGCCCCACCGGACGGCGCGTTGCTGCGTTCAATCTAAAAAGTTTCGAGGTCCGGAGTGCCTAGGAGTCCGGACCTCGTCACCTTGCCCCAGCCTTCAATCCCCCGCCCCATGTGGTCCCCCAACCCCATGTAGCGCGATCAGAGGGTGATGCCCGTGAAAGTGGCCGCCGATCGATGTCCCGCGATGTACGCGAAGGTCGGCTAGGATTCCATTCCGGATCACTACGGACACGATAGCGCTTGCCATGTGCCCGTTCGGCATCTCTCGCAGCGATCGCCGCTGCCTCACTCGCAACGCGCGCGGGCAGGAGATGTCCACATCTCGTCCGCGCTGCCGAAGACGGATTTCACCGGCCTGTCATTGAACTGGTCTAGCGCTGCTCTCCGTCATCGCTGACGACGAAGGAGCATGCCATGTCGAAGCCGGTGCTGGGCGCCGCATTGTCCATCAAATCGATCCCTGCGCATCGCGACTGGCTTCTCGAAAAGCAGCGCGATCTGGAAATCCAGGACTTCTTCCGCGCCGATCTGCTCGATAGCGACTGGCGCGCAACCGCCGGCGAGATCAAGCAGATGCTTTCCGGTCACACCGGCCGGCTCGGCATCCATGGTCCGTTCTGGGGTTTCAAGATCGACAGCCATGATCCGATGATCCGCCAAGCCGTGACCAAGCGCCTGCTGGAGGGCCTAGAGGCCGCCGAGTTCCTCGGCGCGACGCAGATGGTGATCCATTCGCCGTTCACGACCTGGGATCACAACAATCTCGATCTCTATCCGGACAACCGCGCCAATATCGTCGAGCGCGTCAAGGCGACGCTAGCCGAGGTGATCGCGCGTGCCGAGACGATCGGCTGCGAGATCGTCATCGAGAACATCGAGGACAAGGACCCGCGCGACCGCGTGCGGCTCGCCAAGGCGCTGGAAAGCAGCAAGGTCCGGGTCTCGCTCGACACCGGACACGCCAACTATGCCCACATCTCCACCGGCGCGCCGCCGGTCGATTATTACGTCGAGACCGCCGGCGACATGCTGACGCATGTGCACCTGCAGGACACCGACGGCTTTGCCGACCGGCACTGGGCGCCGGGCGAAGGCAACATTCCCTGAGTGGCCGTGTTTCGCGCACTTGGCCGGCTGACTTCGAATCCACGGCTGATCCTCGAACTCCGCAATCACGACGACGTCCGCAAGGGCGCGGCGCATCTCGCCGCGCTCGGTCTCGCCGAATAACAGATATCACCAAAGGGCAGGGGTCATCCTCATGAGCAAGCTCACCCGTCGCACCATCCTGAAATCCGGCGGCGCCGCCGCAGGCACCTTGCTGCTGCCGCGCTTTGCCATCGCGCAAGCCGACAACCGTCCATCAGTGACGATCGCGGTGCAGAAGGTCACCAACGCCAACGTGCTCGACGTGCTGCGCGAGCAGTCCAATGTCGGCGAGCGCGTGTTCTTCTCCTCGATCTGGGAAGGCCTAATCTCGAAGAACTGGCGCGGCAAGCTTGAAGCCGTGCCGGGCCTTGCCACCGAATGGCGCCGCATCGACGACCAGACGGTCGAGGTGAAGCTGCGCCAGGGCGTCAAGTTCCACAACGGTGACGAGCTGACGGCAGAAGACGTCGTGTTCACCTTCAGCCGCGAGCGCATGTTCGGCGAGACCGAGGCCAAGAACCGTTCCACCATCAAGGCCTTCGAGAAGATCCCGACGCCGCGCCCGGGCAAGGAGTTGCCGCCGGACGTCCCCGCGGTCGCACGCCGCATCTGGCCGGACCTGGTGCGCGTCGATGCCGTCGACAAGTACACGGTGCGCTTCTACAACGCGACGCCCGACGTCACCATCGAGGGCCGGCTCTCGCGCTACGGCTCGGACATCATGAACCGCCGCGCCTGGGAAGAGGCGGCGAGCTATCTCGACTGGGCCCGCAAGCCGGTGACGACCGGCCCCTACAAGGTCGTCGAGCTCAAGCCCGACGTCTCGCTGACGCTGGAAGCCCACGACGAATATTGGGGCGGCCGGCCGCCGCTCAAGCGCATCCGTTTCCTCGAAGTGCCCGAAGTCGCAAGCCGCATCAACGGGCTGCTCTCGGGCGAATACCAGTTCGCCTGCGACATCCCGCCGGACCAGATCGCCGGCATCGAGAAGAATTCCGCGTTTGAGGTGCAAGGCGGCACGATTCAAAATCACCGCCTCACCGTGTTCGACAAGAACCATGCCGTGCTCGCCAATCCGCTGGTCAGGCGCGCCTTCACCCATGCGATCGACCGCCAGGCGATTGTCGACAGCCTGTGGGCCGGCCGCACCCGCGTGCCGAAGGGCCTGCAATGGGAATTCTACGGCGACATGTTCAACGCCGACTGGAGCGTGCCGGCCTATGATCCCAAGCTGGCGCAGGATCTGCTCAAGCAGGCCAATTACAAGGGCGACCCGATCCCGTATCGTCTGCTCAACAATTACTACACCAACCAGGTCGCGACCGCGCAGATCCTGGTCGAGATGTGGAAGTCGGTCGGCCTCAACGTGCAGATTGAGACCAAGGAGAACTGGTCGCAGATCATGGAGCGCGCACCGACCCGCGCAGTGCGCGACTGGTCGAACTCGGCCGCGTTCAACGATCCGGTGTCCTCGCTGGTCGCCCAGCACGGGCCGAACGGCCAGCAGCAGCAGATCGGCGAGTGGACCAATGTCGAGCTGAACACGCTCTCCGAATTCCTGGAGACGTCAACCGACCGCGCGGCACGCAAGAAGGCGTTCCGCCGCATGCTGGAGATAGCCGAGCGCGAAGATCCCGCCTACACGGTGCTGCACCAGAATGCGACCTTCACGGCCAAGCCGAAATCGATCAAGTGGAAGGCGGCGCCCGCCTTCGCAATGGATTTCCGCGCCGGCAATTTCGAGGTCTAAAGGTGAAGCCGCTGGTCAGCATCGAGGACTTGCGCGTCGCCTTCAATGGCGTGCCGGTCCTGCGCGGCGTCGATATTACCTTGCAAAAGGGCGAGGCCATCGGCCTCGTCGGCGAGTCCGGCTCCGGCAAGTCGGTGACGTGGCTGGCCGCGCTCGGCCTGTTGCCCAGGCATGCGCAAGTCTCGGGCTCGGTGCGGCTCGACCGGCGCGAACTGCTGGGCGCACCGGCCACAGAGCTCGACCAGGTCAGGGGCGGGCGCATCGCCATGATCTTCCAGGATCCGGCGAGCGCGCTCAACCCGGTGCTGACCATCCGCAAGCAGCTCTGCGAAGCGCTGGCGCTTCATCGCAATCTCTCCGGCAACGCCGTGAAGGGGGAAGCGCGGCGGCTGCTCGACCTCGTCGGCATTCCCGACGCTGGCCGGCGGCTGGAGGCCTATCCGCATGAATTCTCGGGCGGCCAGGTCCAGCGCATCATGATTGCGATGGCGTTGGCCGGCAATCCCGATCTCCTGATCGCGGACGAGCCGACCACCGCGCTCGATGCCACCATTCAGGCGCAGATCCTGGAGCTGCTCTCCACGGTCCGCCGCGAGCTCGGCATGGCGATGGTGCTGATCAGCCACGACCTCGGCGTCGTCGCGGAGAATTGCGACCGTGTCGCGGTGATGTATGCCGGCCGCATCGTCGAGCAGGCCCCGAGCAACCAGCTGTTCGCCGATCCCGTGCATCCCTATGCGCAAGGGTTGATCGGCGCGCTGCCGCCGCTCGATGGTCCGCGGCGGCGCCTCACCGCCATCCCCGGCACCGTGCCTGATCCCGCGCACATGCCCGGCGGCTGCGCCTTCGCGCCGCGTTGCGCGCTGGTCGCGGAATCATGCGGCCTTGCGGCGCCGAGCCTGGCGCCGATCGCCGATGATCGCAGCGTCGCCTGCATCCGCGCCGAGGCCTCCCGCCGCGCGCTGCTCGGGATTGCCGCCGAATGAGCCCGCCGCTCGTCGAGGTCTCCGCGATCTCGCGCACCTATGCGATGCGATCCGGAATGTTCGGGCGAGCTGCGGCCGTGCATGCCGTCGACGGCGTGTCGCTGAGGATTGCCAGAGGCCAGACGCTGGGTCTCGTCGGCGAATCCGGTTCAGGAAAATCCACCACGGGCCGCATCGTGCTCGGCCTCGAGCCGCCCGACAGCGGCGAGGTGCGGTTCGACGGCAAGCCGATGGCCGCGCCTGGGACGACGGCGTGGCGTGCGCAGCGCGCGCGGATGCAGATGATCTTCCAGGATCCGCTCGGCGCGCTCGACCGGCGGCTGCCGGTCGCAACGCAGATCCGCGAGCCGCTCGACATTCACGGCCTCGGCACGCCCGCGATGCGCGAGGAGCGCGTCCGCGAGCTGCTGCGCGCCGTCGAGCTCACGCCGGCACATGGCGCGCGTTATCCCGGCGCGCTCTCCGGCGGCCAGCGGCAGCGCATCGTGCTGGCCCGGGCGCTCGCCACGAAGCCGGATTTCCTGGTTTGCGACGAGCCGGTCAGCGCGCTCGACGTCTCGATCCAGGCGCAGGTGGTGAACCTGCTCTGCGATCTCCAGGCGCAGCTGTCGCTGACGCTGCTGTTCATCAGCCACGATCTGCGCGTGGTCCGGCAGATCAGCAATGTCGTCGCCGTGATGTATCTCGGCCGCATCGTCGAGATCGGCAGCGCCGACGATCTGTTCGCGCGGCCCGAGCATCCCTACACCCAGGCGCTGGTCTCGGCCTCGCCAGCACCGGGCCGCCGCAGCGCGGGCCGCATCGTTCTGGCGGGCGATCCGCCGAACCCGGCCGCGCGCCCCACGGGCTGCGCCTTCCATCCGCGCTGCCCGCGGGCGATCGCACGCTGTGCGAGCGAGGTGCCGGCGCTGTCCGCCGTCGGCGGCGACAGGCAGGTCGCCTGCCATCTCGTCACCGGCGCTGCGACACGGGACGCCGCGTGATGGGACGTTATTTCGCCATTCGGATCGGACGTGCCGCGCTCACGATCGTGCTCGTCGTCACCTTCGCCTTCATCGTGTTGCGGCTGTCGGGCGATCCCGCGCTGATGATCCTGGGACCGGAGGCGCCGCCGGAGGTGCTCGCGGCATTCCGTAAGGCATGGGGCCTCGATGATCCGATCTGGGCCCAATATTTCGACTATTTCGGCGCCATCGCCAAGGGCGAGCTCGGCCGCTCCATGCGCGATGGCCGGCCCGCGATCGAGCTGGTGCTGGAGCGCATCCCGGCGACGCTGGCGCTGACGCTGCCGGCGTTCTTTTTCAAGGTGGCGCTCGGCATTCCCGCCGGGATCTACGCGGCGCTGCATCGGGGCTCGGGGATCGACCGCGCCGTGATGATGACGGCGGTCGCCGGCTTCACAGTCCCAAGCTTCGTGCTGGCGCTGCTGCTGGTGCTCGTCTTCGCCGTGCAGCTCGGCTGGCTGCCTTCGGGCGGACAGGACAGCTGGCGCCACGCCATCCTGCCGATCGCAACGCTCAGCCTCGGCGGCGCCGCGGTGCTGGCGCGCTTCACCCGCAGCGCCATGCTGGAGGTGCTGGGCCAGCCCTATATCCGCACCGCCTACGCAAAAGGCGTGCCCTGGCGCAAGGTGGTGACCTCGCATGCGTTGCCGAACGCGGCGATCCCGACCGTGACCATTCTCGGCTTCATGGTGGGTACGCTGATCGCCGGTGCGGTGGTGGTCGAGAGCGTGTTCGCCTGGCCGGGAGTAGGGCGCCTGCTCGTCGTTGCGGTTGCCAACCGCGACCTCGCGGTCGTGCAATGCATCCTGCTGCTGGTTGCGATGACCATGGTGACGTCCAACCTGGTCGTCGACTTCCTCTACGGCTTCCTCGATCCTCGCCTGCGCAGCAAGGGAGCCCATGCATGACCGACGCGACGCTGAAGGAAACGTCTGTCCGCCGCCGCATCAGCCTGCCGGCGATTCCGGTCTCGGTTGCGCTGGCGGTCAGCTGGATCGTCGCGATGCTGCTGATCGCGGCCTTCGCGGAGAAGATCGCGCCTTACGGCTTCACCCAGCTCGACCTGCGCAACCGGCTCGCCACGCCCGGCAACGCCGCGCACTGGCTCGGCACCGACGAGCTCGGCCGGGACGTGCTGTCGCGGTTGCTCGTTTCCATCCGCATCTCGCTGCTGATCGCCTTCGGCGCCACCGCGATCTCGGCCGTGGTCGGCACCACGCTCGGCTTCCTCGCCGCGCATTTTCGTGGGGCCGTCGAGCAGCTCGTGCTCATGCTGTCCGACTTCCAGGCCAGCATGCCCTTCCTGATCATGGCGCTGGCCGTGCTCGCCTTCTTCGGCAATTCGCTGCCGCTCTTGATCGGCCTGATGGGCCTGTTCGGCTGGGAACGCTATGCGCGCATTGCGCGCGGCCTTGCCATCTCCGCCAACGCGCAAGGCTACGCCGCCGCGGTCCGCCAGTTAGGGGCAACGCCGTCGCGGATCTATCTCCGGCACATCCTGCCCAACATCGCCTCGACCTTGATCGTCTCGACGACGCTGGTCTTCCCCGAGGTGATCCTGATGGAATCCGGCCTGTCCTTCCTCGGCCTCGGCGTGCAGCCGCCGATGACCAGCCTCGGCAACATGGTCGGCTACGGCCGCGAATATCTGACCCGTGCGCCCTGGATCATGCTGGCACCGGCGACGACCATCGTGGTGACCACGCTGGCCGTCTCCGTGATCGGCGACTGGTTGCGCGACCGGCTGGATCCGACGCTGCAATAGGGGCTCATATCTCGTGTCCCGGACGCGCGAAGCGCGAGCCGGGACCCAGCAGGCCACATGGGCCCCGACTCTGCAGCGCATCGTCGCGCGGGACGATGCTTCGCTGACGCTGCACTGCCTGCGGGGCACGTGCGAGCCCCCGCGCGGGGAGCAGGGGAGCCCTGTCCGCCCCAAGTTCCCGTTGCGCCCGCCGGGTCCGTGCGCTATCCGGCCGGAAAGGCCTGAGGCGGCTCCACATTTTCCCGCCCGGCCCGCAAACCCGAGGACGGAAACCGCCATGCCAGCCTATCGCTCCCGCACCACCACCCACGGCCGCAACATGGCGGGCGCCCGCGGCCTCTGGCGCGCGACCGGCATGAAGGACGCCGATTTCGGCAAGCCGATCATCGCGGTGGTCAATTCCTTCACCCAATTCGTGCCCGGCCACGTCCACCTCAAGGACCTCGGCCAGCTGGTGGCCCGCGAGATCGAGCAGGCCGGCGGCGTCGCCAAGGAGTTCAACACCATCGCGGTCGATGACGGCATCGCGATGGGCCATGACGGCATGCTCTACAGCCTGCCGTCGCGCGAACTGATCGCCGACAGCGTCGAGTACATGGCGAACGCGCATTGCGCCGACGGCCTCGTCTGCATTTCCAATTGCGACAAGATCACGCCCGGCATGCTGATGGCAGCGCTCAGGCTCAACATTCCCGCCGTGTTCGTCTCGGGCGGGCCGATGGAGGCCGGCAAGGTCAAGCTGGCCGGCAAGACCAAGGCCGTCGACCTCATCGACGCCATGGTGGCGGCGGCCGATAGCAACGTCAGCGACGACGACGTCAAGGTGATCGAGCGCTCGGCATGCCCGACCTGCGGCTCCTGCTCGGGCATGTTCACCGCCAATTCCATGAACTGCCTGACCGAGGCGCTCGGCCTCGCGCTGCCCGGCAATGGCTCGGTGGTCGCAACCCATGCCGACCGCAAGCGCCTGTTCGTCGAGGCCGGCCACACCATCGTCGATCTGGTCCGCCGCTATTACGAGCAGGACGATGCATCCGTGCTCCCGCGCAACATCGCGAACTCTAGGGCGTTCGAGAACGCGATGACGCTCGACATCGCCATGGGCGGCTCGACCAACACCGTGCTGCATCTGCTTGCCGCCGCCCATGAAGGGCAGGTCGAGTTCACCATGCGCGACATCGACCGGCTGTCGCGCCGCGTGCCCGTGCTCTGCAAGGTCGCACCCTCCGTCGCCGACGTGCATGTCGAGGACGTGCACCGCGCCGGCGGCATCATGGGAATTCTCGGCGAGCTCGATCGCGCCGGCCTGATCGACACCTCTGTTACGACCGTGCACGCGCCGACCATGAACGAGGCGCTGGAGCGCTGGGACATCAAGCGCACCAAGAGCGAGACGGTGCGCACTTTCTATCGCGCCTCGCCCGGCGGCATCCCGACGCAAGTCGCCTTCAGCCAGGAGCGCCGCTACGACGAGCTCGATGCCGATCGCGAGAAGGGCGTCGTGCGCGACCTCGAACACGCCTTCAGCAAGGACGGCGGTCTCGCCGTGCTCTACGGCAACCTCGCGCAGGACGGCTGCATCGTGAAGACCGCCGGCGTCGATGCCTCGATCCTGAAATTCTCCGGCCCCGCGCGCGTGTTCGAAAGCCAGGACGCGGCGGTCGAAGGCATTCTGGGCGGCAAGGTCGTCGCCGGCGAGGTCGTCGTGGTGCGCTATGAGGGCCCGCGCGGCGGCCCCGGCATGCAGGAGATGCTGTATCCGACCAGCTATCTGAAATCGATGGGCCTCGGCAAAGCCTGCGCGCTCGTCACCGACGGCCGCTTCTCCGGCGGTTCCTCGGGTTTGTCGATCGGCCATCTGTCGCCGGAAGCGGCCGAAGGCGGCAACATCGGTCTCGTGCGCACAGGGGACATCATCGCCATCGACATCCCGAACCGCAGCATCAGCCTCGAGGTCTCCGACGAGGAGCTCGGCAAGCGCCACGCTGCGGAGGAGGCGAAGGGCGATGCCGCCTGGCAGCCGGCCAACCGCAAGCGCAACGTCTCCACCGCGCTGCAGGCCTACGCCGCGCTCACCACCAGCGCCGCGCGCGGCGCGGTGCGCGAGGTGAAGCGGCGCGGCAAGTAAGCGCCTGATCGGCACCAAAAGGCTGGATCGACGATCTTCGGAACGACGCGCGGCTCCGCGCGAGCACGCGCATGCGCCGTTGCAGGAAACGCGAAGCCGAAACGGAGATTCGGAAAGAACGGCCCCCGCCTCCCCGGGGGGCGTGGGCTGGTTGGGTGGGGAGCGGGAGCCGTTTGCGCAGTGGGCACCCGACGTGCGGGCTCGCCCGCCAGGCACCATCAACTTAGTGCATTTGTCCACATTTCGCTATTTAATTTCTATTAATTTTATTTTTATTTGCTATTTAATTATGCCATTGTGAAAAATCGTCGAAATCCCTTTTTCCGAATTCGGCCGAGGCGGTCGCCGTATCGAGATCCGTCCGCACAAGTCCGGATTTCCAGTAGCGGAGTTAGCCATGAGTCATTCTCCCTCACTCGTGCCGCAAATCACGACAGACCGGGACGTCTATCTCGTGCTCGATGACTTCGGCCGCCGGCTGGGCCGGGCCTGGTGTGAGACGGCCGAGGAGGACGCCAATCGCGCGACCCTGCTCAGGCATCTCGCCGAGGGGCAGTATCTCCATCCCACACGGATCGTGGCCTTCAATACCGCGGAGGGATGGTCGCGGGATGCCACCGCCGAAATCGCCGATGAGCTGCGCCGCCGCTTCGTCGAGCTCGAGGAGACCGATCCCTCGCTGCTGGAGTTCCTGGAAAGAGCAGCGAGGCGTTGAAGCTCGACTGTCGAAGGCCGTCGCGACGGCGCTGCAGGCTAGGCCGCGCTCAGCACCAGCGGCGCGCGAAGTAGGCTAGAACGCCCAGGAGAATTTGCCCTTGGCAGCGTGATCGGTGACGGTGTTGCCGATCTGGCCCACATAGGAGAGGCCGACCGTGATGTGTCGGCCGAACGAAAGATCGAAGCCCGCTTCGGTGAGCAGCGAGTCGCGCGCGATCGGCGCACCGGCGATCGTGAACGATGCCGGCGCGACCTGGAACGCCATCACGGCAGCCGGGGTCACGTTGTTGAAGGCATGCTGCCAGGCGACGGTCGCCCTCGGGATCAGCGTCATGTCGAGCGCCAGTGGCACGAAAGTGGCGGCGCGCGCGCCGAGCGTCGCATAGCCGGTTTCGAAGGTCTGCGCCGCAACGTTCAGTGCCGCCGGACCGCCGAGCTCGGCGGTCGCATCGGTATGCACGCGCACCCACGCGGCCCCAGCGAAGGGCTCAAACGCCACCTTGCCGAATGCGACGCCGTAGCCGAGCTCGCCGAAGATCTGCCCGGTGCTGCCGTCAGTCCGCGAGGTCAGGCGATCGGCCAAGCCGACGATGTTCACCATCCGATCGGTATCGATCTTGTGGAATGCATAGGCGCCGCCCGCCCGCAGATTGATGTTGCCGAAGCGCCAGCCGCCATAGCCGGCGATGTGGGCGGTATCGACGTTCGAAGAGCCGCGACCGTCGAGCAAGTTCTTGGTGCCGGTATAGCCTGCGGCCAGGCCGAGACGGCCGGCGCCGCCGACGCGCGTATCGAAGCCCGTGATGAAGCCGGCGAGATCGCGCCGCACGCCGGTTGCATTGCCGTCGCCGCTGAACGTGCCCCACGCGCCCAGGCCCTGAGCCCAGAACACGGTGTCGGAGATCGGTCGCGGCGGCGCCATCGGCGCTTTGGTCGCCACAGGCGATTTGCCGTAGGCGAGGGCGGTCTCCATGGCGTAGGCGGCGAACGCGGTCTGGGGGCCGCCAAGCGAGAACGCGGCCACGGAGTCCATGTCACCGCCATACGAGGCCTGCCGCAAGCGGCCGAAGATCGCGCCGCGCATTGCCAGGCTGTCGTTCGCCAGAGTCCCGACCGTGGAGGCGTGCACCTCGCCCGACAATTGATCCAGCGCGGCGTTGAGTTGCGGCGAAGTCAATCCGATCAGCGCCGAGAATGCGCTGCTGCCGCCGAGAAAGGCGGAATCGACCGCGCCTGCGGTCGCGATCTGGTTGCGGGTGCCGTTGACCAGGAACGGCGAGACGAGCGCCTGGTCGAGCACGAGATAGACGTTATTCGCGTCGTACTCGATATGCGGCCGCGTGGCCCCGAAATTGCCCGAAACGGTCAGCGCTCCGAAGGTCCCGCCGAGTGTGCCCGCGGCGTTGAGCACGGT
Organism: Bradyrhizobium sp. CCBAU 11357; assembly: GCF_028128865.1. Lineage (NCBI taxonomy): Bacteria > Pseudomonadati > Pseudomonadota > Alphaproteobacteria > Hyphomicrobiales > Nitrobacteraceae > Bradyrhizobium > Bradyrhizobium sp. CCBAU 11357. The sequence continues at coordinate 28,549 of NZ_LBJW01000001.1, forward strand.
GTAATGAGTGCCCGCCGTATAGGCCCCGCCGCTGCCGATGGCGCGCAGCGTGCCGGCGAGGGTCGCGTTACCGGTCACGTTGGTGCGGTCCGCCGTGGCCGGCGAGACCTCGACGACGTAATTGCTGCCACCGGTGAAGGTGAGATTGCCACTCACCGTCATCGTGCCGATCGAGTTGCCTGGCGCGAGCGAGCCGCCGGCGTTGATGATGGTCGACGACACCATGCCGGTGCCGCCGAGCGTGCCGCCGGCATTCACCGTGAAGCCGCCGGTCGAGGTCATGTCGCCGTTCACCGACAAGGTGCCGCCATTGATCGTCACGAATGCGGTCGTCGTCGACGCTCCCGTGAGCGCCCAGTTCGAGGCGCCTGTCTTGTCGATCAGCCCCCAGCCGGTGTCGATCTGGCTCGCATTGAACGTGTTCGCCCCCGTGCCGGAGAAGCGGATCGTATCGGCGCCGCTGCCGACGACCAAGCCAGTGAGCGTGGCGCCGGGGCCCTGCATCTCCAGCGTGCTTCCGGCGTTGTCGAACCGCACCGCCTCGAAAAACGCCGCGATCGTGCCGGCATTGACGATGGTCGTGGCGCCGAAGGCACGGACACCTCCGGCCCCACTGATGGTGCCGAAATTGTTGATGATGTTGTTCGTGCCGTTGACCGTGATGCCGATGAACTGGGATGCGGCGACGGTCGCGCCCGCGGCGATGTTGATGGTCGCGCCGCCGCTGCCGGATGCAGTCGCGCCGATGCCCGGGGTGGTGAAGCCGCCGGCGCTGCCGAGGACGGTGCCGGCATTCACGTTGACGGTGATGCGGCCATCGACGGCATTGGCGATGATGCCGCCGCCGAAGGGTCCTTGGATGTTGCCGGACGTGGTGATGTTGATGTTGCCGCTTCCCGCCGTGGCTGCGTTGATGCCCGTCGACAGGACATCGATGGTGCCGCTGCTGGTGATGGTGATATCGCGGGAATTTGCGGCGTTGGAGATCACCGCATTGATGCCGATGTCGCCTCCGGTGATCGCACCCGCCTGCTGCACCGTCACGGCACCGGTGCCGCCGGTAAGGGCCTGGATGCCGGTGGCCGCAATGTCGGTCAGCGTGATCGCGCTGCTGGATGTCGTGCTCACCGCAACGGATCCCGATCCGGCGGCGCCGATGCGCGCGAGGATGCCGGAACTCGTCGCGAAGATGGTACCACCCGTCTGGCCGACAGCAACATCGCCGTTCCCCGTGGCGAGGAGGGCGTCGGCCAGGATGCCGGTCTGGAACGAGGTCGCGGCGCTGGCGCCGCCGATCGTGGCATCCGAATTGACGCTCAGTGCGCCGGTCGCGAAGGTGGCGAGGCCTCGGGATGCGGTCGCGCCGCTCGCGTTGATGATGGTGCCGTTGCCGGTCAGTGCAACCGAGACGTCCCGGCCGGTGATCGAGGCACCACTGCCGGCGGCCGACAGCGTTGTCAGCGAGCCGCCGTTCAGCACGACGTTCGCCGAGCCAGTGGAGGCGTTTGCAAAAATGCCGATGGATCCCTGGAAGTTCGGCGTCACGGGTGTTCCGCTGGTCCCGATGGTGATGCTGCCGGAGGCGAGCAGATTGAGACCGGGCGAATTGCCAGCCAGGTTGCTGGCGCTGCCGTTGCCGGAATAGGTGATATTTCCCGCGCTGGTGCTGACGGCCAGCGCACTCGCCGGCTGACTGGTGGTCAGGGCGCCGTTGTTGTCGACGGTGACGTCGCCACCGCTCGCGGCGACGGCGAGCCCGTAGCCACTGACCGTCTGGCCGGCATTGATGGTGGCGCTCACCGACCCCGTGCTGAAGGCTTGCGTCCGATCGGTCGATGACGCGCTGGCCGCGTCCGTATTGACCGTGTTTGTGGTGACCGTGCTGTTGCAGGTGACCGTGTTGGGACTCGCCGTGACGGCGCAGGCGGCGAGGGCGCTGCCGGGATGCCCGGCGACGATTGCGATGGATGCGGCCGCGAAGACCGCAAGCAAGGAAGACCTGTTACCGAATGAGAGCTTGCCGCCCAAGGCGCGCCGGTCGCGCCGCGACACTGACCAAAGATGCATCCGCCACCCCTGCCGACAGCTAAGCAATCTTAAGCTGCCGGCCGATGATTCCTTGCGGCGGATCATGTCAGATCTGACGGCGTGGGTCAGCCGGTTGGGCCACAACCTGGGCGAGATAGATGCACAAGATGCGGTCATCAGCCGCGCGGATTGACGGATTTTCGGCGGGTGTGATCCCAGAGCAACGCGGACGGGCGAGCCGTCATTCGGCCCGATGCGATCGGCGCGCTCTGCGATGCCGATCCGGGATCGCCTTTGCCCGTTCTGAAAGCGCCGTTTCGTCTGCCCGTCGCGCGATGGTCAATGAGTTCTGAACGTCCGGCGAAAGCGTGCCATTCGCATTAAGGATGCCTTGATGAACTTCAGCAGCCCTGGATTTTGCGGCGTATACTCGCGCCCACCTTCGCAAATCCATTTCGGGCAACTGGGGCACCACCGCAATGTCTCGTACTCTCGCCGTTGTCTTCTCCACGGCCGTCGCCGCGATTTCCATGACGGGCGCAGCCTCCGCCGGCTGCTACAATTGCTACACGCCTCCGCCGTGCACGACCTGCTATCAGCAGCAATACGTGCCGCCGCAATACCGCACCGTCGACGAGACCGTGATGGTCTCGCCTGGCTCCGTCGTCGCGCATCGCACGCCGGCGCAGTATCGCACCGTGATGGTGCCGCAGACCGTGATGGTGGCGCCGCCGGGCGTCCAGTACGAGCGCATCCCGCCGCAATACGCCACCCGCCAGCGCGTCGAGATGGTCTCGCCCGGTTATTCCTATTACGCCCCGGTGCAGATGAACTGCGCATCCTGCGGCTACTGACGCCCGCGCAAGAGAACCGTCTTCGACCGGCGCTCCCCACGGGGCGCCGTTTGCTTTTGGCGAAGCGCAAAACGAGGCCCGGGTATGGAGACCAATCCGGCCGGGCCTCGCAACCAGCGACGCCCTGGGAGATGTCGCCAGTGTCTGCGGATTTGCGAAGGCACAGCCTAAGCGAACAGGCTGACGCTTGCCTGACAACAGGCCGGAGGCGAGGGCAGGCCAACTTCGCGTTGCCTTGGGCGGGCGACTGGGTTAAGCGACAGCCATTCCAGGCTCAGGAAGGGTGGCCGAGTGGTTTAAGGCACCGGTCTTGAAAACCGGCGTGCCCGCAAGGGTACCGTGGGTTCGAATCCCACCCCTTCCGCCAGTATATTGTTCTCCACTGTTCGCAGTCGTTCGAAGTCCACAGCAAAATCAGTAACTTGCGCCGAAGACCTGTACTTCGCAGTTCGTCGGTGTTCTCCCTAATCGGGATACTGACCGTAGCTTTAGACCGTGGGTTCGGAGGACGGTTTTCTCGGGGGAACAATGGCTGGAAGGCTGAAACCACTTGACGTAGAGCGCCAAAACAAGCCCGGCAAATATGCGGACGGCGAAGGTCTCTACTTGATCGTCAACGGACCGACATCGAAGAGCTGGTCCTACCGATATTGGAAAGACGGCAAGGAGCGCTGGCACGGGCTCGGCTCCTTCAAGGATGTGTCGCTAAAGGATGCGCGGCTCGCTCGGGACGCAGCCCGGCTGCGCGTGAAAGGCGACCGCAGCACGGCCGGCGTTGACATTGTTCAGGAGAGGCGAAAGGAACGCGAGGAGACGAAAGCCGCCGAAGCTAAAGTGGTATTGTCGACGTTCGAGGAATGTGCGGAAGCCTACATTCGGACGAACTGGTCGATGTGGAGCGAGAAGCATCGCGATCAGTGGCCAGCCTCTCTCAAGCGCTACGCCTATCCCATAATCGGCAAGCTGACGATCCCCGAGATCAAGCCAAGCCACATCCACGATCTGTTGCAGCCGATCTGGGTGGAGAAGCGTGAGACTGCGAACCGCGTTCGCGGCCGGATCGAAACGATCATTGCAAAGAACGTTGATATCGACGATCCAGACTTCCGAAATCCGGCCGAGCTTACGAGGCAGTTGCGCGAAAAGCTACCAAAGCGCCCTAAGCGGGTCGTCCGCCATCACCCCGCCTTGCCGTACACCGAGGCGCCGGCGTTCATGAAGCTGCTTGCCGGTGCGCCCGGGACAGCCGCAGCCATGCTCCGCTTCCTAATCTTCACGGCTTGCCGGACGAACCAGGCCGTCGAAGGGCTGTGGTCTGAGATCGATCGGCCAAGCTCGACTTGGAAAATCCCCGGTGAGAGAATGAAGATGGACCAGGACCACTACGTCCCTTTAACGGATCCCGCGTTGGCGGTCCTCGACGAGATACGCGACGGCCGCCAAGGCGAACTCATCTTCACCAATCCGGAAGGCGGCGCATTCTCCGAAAACGCGATGCTCGCGGTACTTGAACGTCTCGGCTATGGACATGTAACGGTGCACGGATTTCGGTCGACCTTCGCAACTTGGGCTGAGGAATGCACCGACTATCCGGATGGCGTACGCGAAGCTGCATTAGCTCACAAATACAAGAGCGAGACCACCGCAGCCTATCAACGAGGTCAAAAGCTGGAAAAGCGCCGGGCGCTAATGAAAGATTGGGCCTTATTCCTGAGCGGCGCCAATGTGACGCAATTGGACCGGAGGACGGCGTAGAACCTGGAGCTGCTGCACTTAGGACACTGAGGGTCAAAAGCGTTGGTTGCGTCCAACTCGACGTCGTCCGGTGTGCCCCAAGAAGCCGACCTAACAACGCGCTCGGCAAACGAGAGCTGCAGCGCGTCCGAACCAAGGGTCCAGCTCCAAGGCACGATGAGCCAGCCGTATTGCCTTCGCCTCGTCTGGCAAAAATCCAGCAGGTCGGCCTTTCCGTCCCTGATGTTCTCCCCTGAGCGTTGACCGTTAGATGTGGAGGAGAAAATCCTGACTGGACAGTATATTCGCATTTACATTGGTCAAGACAATTTCCATATCCGCCGCCCCTTCGCTCTGCGCAGTGGCCGAGCTGTTGACGTAGACAATCGTATTCGCGCCGCTCTGAATCCACCCGATACTGTGCGCTGCGACTTGGGCGCTCCCGCTTAGCAACCCTTGTACACTCGTCACCCCTGAGATCGCGGAGGTGTCGATGATGTCTGTACCGTGAACGAAATCACCGATCGTGTCGTGGTTTGCAACGGTGGAATCGGAAACCGCTACGAATACGAATTGGTCGCTTCCCGCACCTCCTATCAACGTGTCGGCACCTCCTCGGCCCTGGATCACGTCATTTCCTGCTTGGCCGTCCAACGTGTTGTTGCCCGCATCGCCAAAAATGAAGTCAGCGAAGGATGACCCACGGACGGCATTCACGCCGGTGAAGGTATCTGTCCCGGTGCCTGCGAGGTCACCGGAGGCCGTTCCATGGGAGTTGCCGGCGGCTAGATCGACAGTCACCCCATCCAGAGCATTGTAGAATGCAATGCGAGTATTGCCGTTGCCGGTAACGGTGTCATTGCCGTCCATTCCCTCGAACTCGTTGAGCGTACCGAAATCGCCGGCATTTGCACCTGAGGTGCCAAAGTTGGTTGCGATGAAAATATCGTCGAAGTTAGTCCCGCGAATCGCCTCAATCGATCGAAGAGTGTCTGTTCCGATCGAAGCGTCGCCGGTCACAACGCCCGAACCCATATCGACTTGAATACCTGCCGCGGAACCGTCGTTGTTGTAGAACGCCCGGTCGAAGCCAGTTTTACCGTCGATGAAGTCATTGCCGCCGCGACCGGCAAAATCTTCAGCTGTACCATTGGGATTGTTGGAGCCGGTGATGGTATCGGCGAATGACGACCCTGACACCGAACTAACGCCCGAGAAGCTGTCGGTGCCTACCGACGCATCGCCGGTTGCGGTACCCGACGCACCGCTGGTGGTGCTGGTCCAGCTATTGAGGCCAAAAGTGATCGTCACGGGACCGGTTGCATTGGTGTAGATTAAACGCGTGTTGCCGTTGCCGGTAATGGCATCGTCACCACCAAGTCCCTCGAACTGGTTGAAGCTGCCGTTGTTACCGACGTTAAGTGCGCCTGCGAGGCCGTATCCCATTGCCACATAGGTGTCGGCAAGGACGGTTCCCTGGATGGCTTCGATCGAACGCAGCGTGTCCGTACCGATCGAGGAGTCGCCCGTGGCCGTGCCGGACGCCATGTCAATGGTGACGCTGCCGGTCGAAAGATAGATGTTGTTGTAGCTTGCGGTATCGAAGCCGCCGCGACCGTCGACCGTGTCGTTGCCGCCAAGCCCGTTAAATATCTCGTTGATGCCGCTTCCCGACAAGGAATCGGCGAACATCGTGCCCATCACGGCATTGACGCCAGTGAACGTATCGCTTCCGACCGAGACGTCCCCGGTAGCCGTGCCGGCTGCTATGTCCACCGCGACGCCTGCAGTCGCATTGTTGAATCCGATGCGCGTGTTGCCGTTTCCGGTGATGATATCGTTGCCGCCTTCGCCGGTGAACTCATTGAAGGTCCCGAGCGAGCCGGAGTTCGTGCTGGTGCTGCCAAATCCAACGGCGTTGTAGGTATCGGCAAAATTGGTGCCACGCACCGCTTCGATCGACACAAGTGTATCAGAACCAACCGTGGCATCCCCCGTCAGGGTGCCTGCCGCGAGATTGACAGTGGTACCTGACGTGGTGGTCGGATCGTTATTGTAGTCGACGCGGTCGAAGCCGCCACGCCCGTCGATCACGTCGTTGCCAGCGAACCCGGCAAATACCTCGATCGTACCGAATCCATTGTTGCTTCCGAAAAGGGTATCGGCGAACGAAGAGCCCCAGACTGCAAGAATTCCGGAGCCAACAAACGTGTCGTGACCAACGGACCCATCTCCATCCGCCGTTCCGGCAGCGACGTCGACAGTCACGCTGGCAGTGGCGCTTAGGTAGGAAACCCGCGTCAGAGCCGCGCCCAAAGGATTCACGTCACTCAGAATGGTGTCGTTGCCAGCGCGGCCCTCGAACTCGTTGAACCCGATCGGCGTACCGGGCGTACCGGTGACCCCGGCGAAACCGGTCGCATTAAATATGTCCGCAAAATCACTGCCGACCACGCTTTCGATCGCAACGAGCGTATCGGTACCCACTCCCGGCCCGGATGCCGTTCCGGCCGCAAGGTTCACGGAAATCCCGCCCGTGGCATCGGTATAGACCGCGCGGTCGAAATCGGTCCCGCCATCGAGCAGATCGTTGCCGCCGAATCCCTGAAGCCGATCATTTCCCGCAAGCCCGAAAATTTCATCCGCTTGGCTCGTTCCGAGCAGCACATCCGAGCCCGTGGTGCCGTTGGTGGCGTTGGGAAAGATGAAGTCGGTCTGTTGGAGACTTGTTACACCTGTCAGCGTCAGAGTATTTCCGCTTCCGACATCGATGATGGTGTTGCTGCCGCTCACCGTTGCCCTTGCTTGAACATCTGCGAGCGTGAAGAAGCCTGACAACCCTGTCAGGTCGATCGTGTCGCCTTGGGTACGGTTGAAGTCCGTGATGGTGTCTGCCCCGTCACCGTCGGCGTAGACAAAGGTGTCGGCCCCGTTCCCGCCGGTTAGGGTATCGGTGCCACCGCGGCTGTCGATCCGATCATTGCCGTCCCTGCCGTCGAGGGCATTGGCGTTGGCATCGCCGAGAATGACGTCAGCGAAAGATGAACCGCGGACGGCATTCACGCCGGTGAACGTGTCTGTCCCGACACCTGCGAGGTCGCCGGAGGCAGTCCCGTGGGAGTTGCTGGCCGCGAGATCGACGGTCACTCCATCGAGAGCATTGTAGTATGCGATGCGGGTATTGCCGTTGCCGGTGATCGTGTCATTGCCGGCAATTCCCTCAAACTCGTTGAGGATACCGAAGTCGCCGACATTTGCGCCGGAGACGCCGAAATTGGTCGCGACAAAAGTGTCGGCGAAGCTGGTTCCGCGGATCGCTTCGATGGATCGGAGGGTGTCCGTTCCGATAGCAGCGTCGCCGGTTACCACGCCCGAAGCCATATCGACTTGAATACCCGACGCCGAACCATCGTTGTTGTAGAAAGCCCTGTCGAAACCAGTTTTACCGTCGATGAAGTCATTGCCGCCGCGACCGGCAAATTCCTCCGAGGTGTTGTTTGGATTGTTCGAGCCGGTGATGGTGTCGGCAAATGACGACCCCGACACCGAGCCGACACCAGAGAAGGTATCGGTCCCTACGGACCCATCGCCCGTAACGGTCCCCGACGCGCCGCTGGTGGTGCTGGTCCAGCTATTAAGGCTAAAGGTGATCGTCACGGGACCGGTCGCATTGGCGTAGATCAGACGGGTGTTGCCATTACCGGTGATGATGTCGTTACCGCCCATTCCCTCGAATTGATTCAAGCTGCCATTGTTGCCGACATTGGCATAGGGAAGGCCGGTCGCGAGATCGATAACGCCGGTGACGCCAAAATTAGTCGCGTCATATGTGTCGGTAAAATTAGTGCCCTGAATGCCTTCGATTGAACGCAAAGTGTCGGTGCCGCTCGAGGCATCGCCGGTTACTGTTCCAGCTGCAAGGTGAACGCTAATCCCACCCGTCGTGAAGGTTAGGTTGGCATATTGCGCCGTGTCGAAGCCGCCCTTTCCGTCGATGAAATCATCGCCGGCAAGACCCATGAAGTTCTCATTGGCGCCGCTTCCCGAAAATGTGTCGGCAAACATCGAGCCTATGACGGCGTTGACGCCGGTGAACGTATCGGTACCCACGGAGGCATCGCCGGTTGCAGTGCCCGCGAGAAAATCGACAGTCACCCCGGCGGTTGATTGCGTATATTGGAGTCGGGTGTTGCCGTTGCCGATGATGTTATCGTTGCCGCCCACGCCTTCGAAATTGTTGAAGGTGCCGCTCGATCCGGCATTGGTGCTGGTGCCGCTGAAACCAGTGGCATCGTAAGTATCGGCGAAGATGGTGCCGCGGACGCCTTCCACCGAACGCAGCGTATCGGTCCCGATCGTCGCGTCGCCAGTGACGGTACCGGCCGCAAGATTGACGGTTATGCCCGTGGTGGTGGTTGCGTCGTTGTTGTAGACGGCAAAATCGTAGCCGCCGCGGCCATCGATCAGATCGTTGCCGGCACGAGCGTCATATTGCTCGAACGTGCCGTTCCGATTGTCGCTGCCCCTCAGCGTGTCTCCAAATGCTGACCCAATGACCGAATTGACATTGGTGAAGGTGTCGTTGCCGACTGATGCATCGCCGTTCGCTGTTCCCGCGGCAAAATCAACGACCACTGCCGCTGTGGCACTGACATAGGAAATGCGGGTCACAATCTCTCCGGAAGGATTGACCGTGCCGGCGATGATGTCGTCCCCCCCATGCCTTCGAAGCTGTTCAAGCCAATTGGCGTGCCAGGCACCCCGGAATTGCCGCTGAAACCGACCGCGGAGTAGTGATCGGCAAAGTTGCTGCCCTGGATGGCTTCGATACCGACCAGAATGTCGGTGCCAACCCCCGGACCCGTCACAGTTCCTGCCGTCAGATCGGCGGTGATGCCCCCGGTCGCGTCGACATAGACCGCGCGATCAACGCCCGACAAACCGTTGAATGTGTCATTACCGCCGAAGCCTTGGAATGCATCGTTCCCGGCGGTCCCTGTCAGGGTGTTGTCGCCAGCGTCGCCCAGAATGGCGCCGGGCACGCCGACAGAATAGACCACGGCGCCGCTGGTCGCGATGTTGCCGGCGGCATCGCTGACCCGGGCCGTCAGCGAGT
>NZ_LBJW01000001.1:38409-38510 GCF_028128865.1 Bradyrhizobium sp. CCBAU 11357
TCGGGCCATTGTTGAGCGTGACCGTGGTGCTCCAGCTGCCGTTGGCCTGCACGATGGCGGTGCCGATCGTCGTGGTGCCGTCCAGGATGGTGACGGTCGTC